>NZ_JBSFGK010000006.1:25313-25532 GCF_053596495.1 Kitasatospora sp. NPDC001683 | reverse complement strand
ACCCTCACCGGCCACACCGGAGAGGTGCGCTCAGTGGCGTTCAGCCCCGACGGCCACACCCTCGCAACCGCCAGCGCCGACAACACCGCACGGCTGTGGGACGCGGCCACCGGCACCGTCCGAGCCACCCTCACCGGCCACACCGGAGAGGTGCGCTCAGTGGCGTTCAGCCCCGACGGCCACACCCTCGCAACCGCCAGCGCCGACAACACCGCACGG
>NZ_JBSFGK010000006.1:0-25214 GCF_053596495.1 Kitasatospora sp. NPDC001683 | reverse complement strand
GCTGTGGGACGCGGCCACCGGCACCGTCCGAGCCACCCTCACCGGCCACACCAACGAGGTCTACGCGGTGGCGTTCAGCCCAGACGGCCACACCCTCGCAACCGCCAGCCGCGACTACACGGCACGGTTGTGGGACGTGGCCACCGGCACAACCCGCTTGACCCTGACCGGCCACAGCGACGCGGTGGTCTCGGCGGCGTTCAGTCCTGACGGCCGCACCCTGGCAACCGGCAGTGCCGACAACACCGTACTGCTGTGGGACGTGGCCACCGGTGCCACCCGCACGCCTCTGACCGGCCACACCGGCGAGGTGTACTCGGTGGCGTTCAGCCCCGACGGCCGCACCTTCGCGACCGGCAGCGGAGACAAGACCGCGCGGCTGTGGGATGAGGGCACCCGCTCGATGCTGACGGGCCACACCGGACCGGTCTGGTCGGTGGCGTTCAGCCCGGACGGGAACACCCTCGCCACCGGCAGTACCGACCGGACCGTGAAACTGTGGGATCCGGCCTCCGGCGCAGCCCGCTCAACCCTGACCGGCCACACCGGAGAGGTGTGGTCGGTGGCGTTCAGCCCCGACGGCCGCACCTTCGCGACCGGCAGCGGCGACCGGACCGCGAAACTGTGGGATCCGGCCACCGGCGCGGCCCGTGCCACCCTGACCGGCCACACCGACATGGTGATGTCGGTGGCATTCAGCCCGGACGGGAAAACCCTCGCCACCGCCAGCCGCGACCGCACCGTGAAGCTGTGGGACGTGGCCACCGGCACCGCCCGCTCAACCCTGACCGGCCACACCAACACGGTGTTCTCGGCGGCGTTCGGCCCTGACGGTCACACCCTGGCAACCGGCAGCGCGGACAGGACGGTTCGGCTGTGGGACGTGGCCACCGGCAGGAGCCTCAGGACGCTGACCGGCCACACCAGTGCGGTCTGGTCGGTGGCGTTCAGCCCGGACGGGAGGACCCTCGCCACCGCCGGCGGCGACAACACCGCACGGCTGTGGGACGTGGCCACCGGCGCAGCCCGCTCAACCCTGACCGGCCACACCAACACGGTGTTCTCGGCGGCGTTCAGCCCCGACGGGAAAACCCTCGCCACCGCCAGCCGCGACCACACCGTGAGACTGTGGGACGTGGCCACCGGCGCAGCCCGTGCCACCCTGACCGGCCACACCGACATGGTGTTGTCGGTGGCGTTCAGCCCCGATGGAAGAACCGTCGCCACCGGTGGTTACGACGACACCGCACGGCTGCGGACCATCGTCCTCCCCCGACCCGCCGCAGCGGTCGAGCGGATCTGCCAGGCCGTCAGCCGAGGTCTGACCCAGGAGGAGCGGGCGGCGTACCTGCCGGGCCAGTCAGCCGGTCCGGGATGTCCGCCCGGCTGAACCCGAGGGTTCGGAGAGCGCGACCGCCGGTGGCCCCGGGGCATGGACGCGTGGACGCCCCGGGGCCACCGGGTCACTCCCGTACCGTGTGTTCAAGATTCAAGAGGTGTACGCGGACCGGCGCACCCGTCCGGCCGCACCTTCTTGGTGCGCCGCCCAGGGGAGACATGCACAAGCTGCACGCGGTGTGCTCGCTGGCCGTGGGCAAGCCGCCGTTCGGCGTTCAGGCCAGCACGATGATCAGCGGGCCGCATGGGTCGAGCCGCCCCGGCGTCCACCGGCCGATCGTCAACTTCGTTCGACAGCAGCGGTCCCCGTCCGACCGAGCGAGCGGTCGGGAAGGGTGAGGAGGAGGAGCAGGGCCGAGCCGCCGAGCATGAACAGCGCGAGTCGGTGCAGACCGCCCGTGGTGGCGCCGCGCGGGAAGAAGGCGGCGTTCGCGGCCGAGGCCGCCATCGCCCCGAGGTACATGAAGGTCCGCAGCAGCCCGGCCGCGGAGGCGATGGCGGCGGGGTCGGCCTGGTGGTAGAGCGCGGTCTGGTTGCCGAGCCCGATCAGTCCCTGCGGGACGCCCGCCGACACCCCGACCGCGACCAGCAGGACCAGCGGGCTGGCCGATCCGGCCAGCAACAGGGCCGCGCAGGCGGCCATCTGGACCACCGCCCCGACCAGCAGCTTGCCGCGCACCGCCGGACTGCGACCGGTCGCGCCGGAGACCGCGAGGGCGGTGAGCGAGAGCGGGAGCAGCACCAACCCGGCGGAGGCGGCGCTCAGGCCGCGCGCCTCCTCCAGCCACTGGGTGTAGCCGTAGAGGAAGGCGTAGCTGGCGGTGTAGCCGAGCACCTGGCGAAGGTAGGTGGCGATCAGCGGACGGTTGCGGGCGAGCGCCCGCAGGTCTATGAACGGGCTGCGGGCCCGGGTCTCCCGCACCGCGAAGCCGACGCCGGCCAGCAGGGCGAGCACCGGCAGGTACCAGAGGGCGGCGCTCGGCTTCATCACGAACAGCATCGACGTCAGCAGGAGGACGGCGAACAGGGCGATCCCGGCGTGATCGAACCGCTCTCCGCTCCCCCGGCGCGGCGCCGTGACCGGCAGACGGGCGGCGCCGAGCGCCAGACAGGCCAGCGACAGCGGGACGTTGACGGCGAAGATCGTCCGCCAGCCGCCGATTCCGATCAGCAGGCCGCCGAGCGTCGGCCCGACCACGGCGATGCTCTGGTTGGCGACGGCGAGCACCGTCAGCACCCCGCTGGGGCTGCTCCGACCGGTGCGCTCGGCCTCGCTGCGGGTGAGGTGCATCGCGGCGGGGTAGGCGGCGGAGGTGCCGATCCCGAGCAGCACCCGGGCGGCGATCAGCAGCCCGAACGAGGGCGCGAGCGCGCCGACCAGTCCGGCGAGGCCGACCACGGCCGTACCGGCCAGGTAGAGCCGGCGCGGCCCGAAGGTGTCCACCAGCCGCCCGATCACCGGCTGGCCGACGGCGGTCGCGAGGTAGAGCGCGGTCACCAACCAGGCGGTCTCGGCGGGCGGCGCGCCGAAGGCGGTGCCGACGGGCACCAGGGCCACCGCGATCATCGATGAGTTGATCGGGTTGAGCACCGAGCCCAGCACCATGGGGGCTAGCAACCGGCGGTTGAACCCGTCGTCGTCAGCCGGTTTCGGTGGCCCGTGGCGACGGGACCGGAGCCGCGCCAGCAGCAGCGACGGGCCGTTCATCGCCGGTTCAGCCGATCCAGCAGGGGCAACGCCGCCAGCACGGTGGCACGTTCGGTCTCGGTGAAGTCCTCCTGGAACGCCCGGGCCAGCCACTCCTCGCGCGCCCGACGGCTGTCCGCGATCCACGCCAGCCCGGTCTCGCTCAGGTCGACCAGCTGTCGGCGCCCGTCCTCCGGATCGGGACGGCGGCCGACCAGTCCGTGCCCTTCCAGCACGGCCAGCGTGGCCGCCATCGACTGCGGACGGACCCGCTCCGCAGCGGCCAGCGTGCTCGCGGAGGCCGGCCCGTCGTTGATCAGGCGGCTGAGCACGGCGGTCTGGGAAGGGGTGAGGCCGCTGGCACCCTGCCCCTTCTCCTGCAGGGTCCGGCGCAGCCGGCTGACGACGGTACGGAGCTCCCGGGCGGCCAGCGCGGCGGAGTCGTCAGGGTCGGTGGGGCCTGCGGGGCCGGCCGGGCCCACCGGATCGGCAGTATCAGCAGGAACGGCAGGGGATTCAGGGATCACTGGGGCTGTTCGCTTCTCGGTCATGGTTCCACGATAATTTCATCAGTCCAAACTGTCCAGTCTTGCTGTACATATCGCCGCGACCGACCGCCGCGCCCTCCGCGCGCCCCGACAATGGCGTCATGATCGACAAGCAGCTCCGCGTCGTCCTCGCCGAGGACTCGGTGATCCTCCGGGACGGGATGGTCGAGCTCCTCCCGCTCCCCTGCGCAGCCTGACCCTGGCCCGGCCCGTCCGCGCCGGGCCCGCGGGTTCCCGCCGCGAAAAACGGACTCCCGTTCCAGCCCCCGAGGAGGAATCATGATCAGGTGACCATCGACCTGCTGCCCGGCCACGGCGTCCGCCTGCCCGCCCCGCTGCCCGAGCTGCGCTTCGGCCTCCCGGAGGCGGCGGTGCGCGCGCTGCTGGCCCCGCACGGCGAACTGCTGCCGGACGGGGTGCAGCCGGTCTTCGTCTGCGGCTCCCGCTGGGCCCTGGCCTTCCGGCTCCCCGGGGTGGACGTCACGCTCTCCTCGGCCGACGGCGACGGCGACGGCCTGGACGCTGTCGCGGTGAGCCGGAATCCGAACGACGACCGCCCCGCCTGCCCGGTCGGCTACCTCGGGATCGACGTCTTCGGCTGGCCGGCGCACGAGTTGGCCGAGGCGCTGCGCGCCGAGGGCCTGCCGGTGCCCGATCCGGCCCACGGCACCCTGCGCCACACCCACCTCTACCTCCACCGCGGCATCGGGCGTCCCGGCTCCCCGGCCCCCGGCCGGAAACCTCGCCACGAAACGCCCTACTACTTCGACCACGTCCTCCTCCACCACTCCGCTCCCGAGGCCACCGCATGACCCCCCACCCGACCGGCACCGCCACCGGTCCGCACGACGCCGCGTTCCTCCCCCGCCTGGAGCTCTCCCCGCGGCCGGCCGAGCAGCCCATCACCGAGCCGGTCCCCAAACTCGGCGGCGAGCCCTGCTGGCTGGCCGAGCCCACCTGGCCGCTCTCGCCCGGCACCGGTGAACCCCTGGTGTTCATCGGCCAGTTCCCCGTCCCCGGTGAAGGATCCCGACTGGCGTACCTCTTCCTGGAGGAGGACGACAGCATCATGGGCGGCCTCGATCCGGAGGCCGGCGACGCCGTCCTGCTGGTCCAGCCGGGCGGCCGGATCCCGCCCTTCGCCGTCATCGGCCCGCCCGGCACCCGGGGCCGCACCCTCTGGCGCCGCGACGGCGCCGGCGAACCCTACGCCGCATCCGGCGACACATCCGACGGCGCACCCGGTGGCGAACCCGGCAGCGACGGGACGGTCCCGGTCGAGTTCCACCTCGACCTCCTGCCGCTGTCCACCGGGGCCGACCGCTCGATGGACCAACGGGCCGCCTTCCAGCGGTTCCTGCGCCACGAGGGCCCCGAAGTTCCGTTCCCGGACGGCGAGCACGTGCACGACCACCTCGGCGGTCTCCCGTCCTTCCCGAACGGACGGGCCAAGCTCCCCGCACCCTGGCAGTACCTCTTCTCGCTCTCGGACGCCCCGGACGACGGCGATCCGTACTTCCTCAACTTCGGTTACGGCGTCGGCTTCGGCTTCCTCAGCCCGGACGGCCTGGAGGGTCGCTTCTGCTGGGAAACCCCCTGAACACCCCCTGAACACCCCCTGACCGCCCGCTGAACACCGAACACCCCCGCCGGAACCCCGAGGCCCCCCGGCCCCCCGCCACACCCACAGGAGTCAGCATGTCCACCACCCCCCTCACCATCGCCGTCCTCGGCCCGGGCGGCGTCGGCGGCCTGATCGGCGGCCTGCTCGCGCGCGACGGCCACCGCGTCATCTGCCTGGCCGGCGAACCGACCGCGGCCGTCCTCGCCCGGGACGGACTGCACGTTCACAGCACCCAGTTCGGCGAGTTCACCGCCCGGGTCGAGGCCGCCACCGAGCTGCGCGAGCCGGTCGACGCCGCCTTCGTGACCGTCAAGGAGACGGCGCTGGCGGCCGCGCTCGACCGGATGCCGCCGCAGGCCCTCGGCAGCGGGATCGTGGTGCCGTTGCTCAACGGCCTGGACCACATGGCGCTGCTGCGCGAGCGCTACCCGGCCGGGCAGGTGGTGGCCGGGACGATCCGGGTCGAGGCCACCCGTACCGCCCCGGGCCGGATCGAGCACACCAGTCCGTTCGCCGCCGTCGAACTCGCGGCGCCCGTCGAGGAGTTCGCCGAGCAGCTGCGGCACACCGGACTGGACGTCACGCTGCGCGAGGACGAGACGGCGATGCTCTGGAGCAAGCTGTCCTTCCTCGCCCCGTTCGCCCTGCTGACCACCCGGCACGCCGACGGGATCGGTGTCGTGCGCACCGAGCACCGGGGTGAACTCCTCGCCGTCCTGGACGAGATCACCGCCGTCGCCGAGGCGGTCGGCGCCCCGGCCGACGTGCGGACGCTGCTCGCCGCCTTCGACCGGATCCCCGGAACGATGAAGTCCTCGATGCAGCGCGACGTCGAGGCGGGCCGGGCGACCGAGCTGGACGCCATCGGCGGCGCCGTGCTCCGGGCCGCCGCCGCGCACTCCGTCCCCACCCCGACCATCACCCGCCTGGTGCGCGAACTCTCCTAGCCGAACGGCCGAACGGCCGAACGGCGGAACGCGGTTGCGGGTCGGCCGGCGTCAGGAGTAGAACTCCTCGGGTGACGCGAGCCGACCACCGCAACGCACCCGCGTGGAGCCACCTCGAGGAGTTCCTCCGCGCCCACGAGGCCGACCGGATCCCCCATCCGGGCGGCACCCTGCTGGAGCACCTGACCAGGGTGGCAAGGCTGTTGGCGGACTGGGGCACCGATTCCGCCGTCCAGGCCGCCGGGCTCTGCCACGCCGCGTACGGGACCGACGGGTTCGACGGCGCACTGCTGGGATTGGACGAACGGGACGTCCTGGCCGAACTGGTGGGCGAGCGCGCCGAGGCGCTCGTCTACCTGTACGCGAGCTGTGGCCGGGCCGCCGTCTACCCGCGCCTGGGCCGGGACGAAGAGCCGCTGTTCCACGACCGGTTCACCGGGCAGGACCACACCCCGCCGGAGGAGGACCTGCGGGCCTTCCTCGCCATCACGGCCGCCAACGAGCTCGACGTCTTCGCCCACAACGCCGAACTGGCCGCCCGCTACGGCCCCGCCCTCTACGAACTGCTGTCCCGCACCCGGAGCTTGCTTCCGAACGCCGCCTGGCCGGCCTGGCACGAGCGGTTCGGCAACCAGTAGTCGACGCACCATCGATCACCGATCAGCGCAGCAGGTTTTCGCGGCCCCCGGCGACGCCGCCCCGCCCTGGTCACGGCACTCTCCGAAGGCACCGCCCCGCTCACGGCGGTGGCCGAACATCGGCCGTCCCGGCCGGCTCCCGGGTGGTCGGCGGCAAGCTCGCACTGACCCGCTCGGACTGCGCCGCCGGTACGGCCGACTGCGACGAGACCGCCGTGGACGTCTTCCAGCTCGGCGGCGCCTGGGCTCCGAGCCAGGGCGGTACGGCGCTGACCGCGGCCGCCGGGGCCGAGAGCTACGCCTCCGCGGCCAAGCTGTCGGAGACCGACCCGTCCGCGCTGGTCGGCTCGTGGATCGAGAAGGGCGAGGCCTGGCCCTGCGCCCGCCGACCGGCTGGACCAGCGCGGCCCGCTACTTCTCGGCCACCGACGCCGACCCGACGAAGCGGCCCAAGCCGACCCTCGACTACCTGGCGCCAACCGCACCGGGTGCGGCCGAACAGGTCACCACCGTCAGCGGCGACGGCGCTCTGGTCGTCTCCTGGAACGCCCCGGCCGACCGTGGTTCGGTCGGCGACGTCGGCAACACCGTCCGGGTCGAAACCTCGACCGGCGTCCCGGTCCAGGAGGTCGCCACCGGCGATCTGCGGGCCGCCTTCACCGGCTTGGACGCACCACCGTGCGACGGGCCGCCACCGCGACGAGCTCCCACCTCCTCGCCGGCGTCGCCGCCCTCGGCATCTCCGGCCAGGCCATGGCCGCCACCGCCCCCGCGGCCTCGCACTCGTCGTCATCGCCCACGGCGACCGAGACCGGTCTGCGGATCGCATCACCGCCTGCGACCGCTCGCGACACCCCGTGGCCGGCCTTGCTCGCCTTTCGTGAGCGCGATCGTCGGCCGGAGGCGGGGCGCCCGGTCGACCCGAGATTCGTGTCGCCGGCAGGCCGATGTACCTGCCGACAGTCGGTGACCCATCGCCTTCGGCGCCAGACGCACGACGGCCGCCCCCGGCGATCGCTCAACCGGAAGACGGCCCTCGGCGGTCAGCGCACACCGGCCGGCGGAGTGAGGACAATGCTCAGCAGGTCACCAGTGCGGTGACGTTCGGGTCACCCATGACGACGTTGTGTTAGGTCGTGACAACGCTGGAATTCAGGGCGATGGTCAGGCACTCGCCCGCGGGGACTGTCCACCTTGTACGTGCTCTGGACCCGGATGGTGGCGGCACAACCGTTGGTCGCCGTGACACGGTGAGCCTTCCTGGATCACCCCGGTCCGCTGCGAGGCGAGCCCGTCTGGCGGCCCTCCCGGCGGGCGGGGAGAATGGTGATCGCAAGGCTTGCCGCCGCGAGACGCGGAGTTGGTAACTGGTGTGAAGAGTTCCCCCCGCCCGGCCGAGTCCGCCGCGCCGCTCGCGCCCGGGCCCGGCGCCGGTGAGAAAGGGCTCAGGTCGGGCGCTCTGGGGCTGTTCTCGTCGGTGGCGATCGGGATCTCCTCGACCGCGCCGGCGTACAGCCTGGCGGCGACGCTCGGCCTGATCGTGGCCCGGGTGGGGCTGCAGGCCCCGATCATCATCATGCTGGCGTTCGTGCCGATGCTGCTGATCGCGTACGCCTACCGGGAACTGAACGCCGTCAACGCCGACTGCGGGACGACCTTCGCCTGGTCCACCCGCGCGTTCGGCCCGCACGCCGGCTGGATGGGCGGCTGGGGCCTGATCGTCGCCGACGTGATCACTATGGCGAACCTGGCCGAGATCGCCGGCATCTACGGCTTCCGGCTGGTCGGACTGGAGTCGCTGGCGGCCAGCCGGACGTGGACCACCGTGGCCGGGGTGGTCTGGATCGCCCTGATGACGGCGGTCTGCTACGTGGGCATCGAGGTGTCGGCGGCCCTGCAGCGCTGGCTGGTCTGCCTGGAGGTCGCGACCCTGCTGCTTCTCGCCGTCACCGCCCTGGTCAAGGTGTACACCGACGGCCCGCCGACCGCGCTGCACGTCTCCGCCTCCTGGTTCGATCCGCTGAACGTCCCCTCCCCCCAGGCGCTGACCACCGGGGTGCTCGCCGCGGTGTTCATCTACTGGGGGTGGGACACCGCGCTCACCGTCAACGAGGAGACCGCGGACAGCCGGCGCACCCCCGGGCGGGCCGCCGTGCTGTCCACCGTCCTGCTGCTGGTCCTCTACGGTCTGATCTCCACCTCGGCACAGGCCTTCGCCGGGGTCGGCACCACGGGCATCGGGCTGGCCAACCCGGACAACTCCAGAGACGTGCTCTCCGGCCTCGGTGGGGCGGTGTTCGGCACCACCGGGCCCGGCCCCGCGCTCACCGAACTGCTGATCCTGATGGTGCTGACCTCGGCGGTCGCCTCCGCCCAGACCACCATCCTGCCTGCCGCCCGCACCGTCTTCTCGATGGCCGCGCACAAGACCGTGCCGACCGGCTTCGCCCGGCTGCACCGCCGGTTCCTGACCCCGACCTGGTCGACCGTCGGCATGGGGCTGGTGTCGATCGTCTTCCTGGTGCTGCTCACCTCGGTCAGCCACAACGTGCTGGCCGACTCCATCGACTCGGTGGGCCTGGCAATCGCCTTCTACTACGGTCTGACCGGCTTCGCCTGCGTCTGGTACCACCGCCGGGTGCTCACCCGCAGCCTCCGGGACCTGCTGTTCAAAGGCGTCCTGCCCGGGCTCGGGGGGCTGATCATGCTGTTCCTGTTCTGCTACGCCGCCTTCCACGTCTATGCCGCCCCCGACTACGGCGCGACCTCCGTCCGGCTGCCGTTGCTCGGCCGGGTCAGCGGGGTGACCGTACTGGGACTGGGCTCGCTGCTGATCGGCCTGGCGCTGATGCCGGTGGTCACCCGAGGGCACACCGCGGCACTGCGGCTGCAACGCAGTCTGCTACCGCACCGGCTGCCGGCGCTGAGCGCGGTCGAGTCGGCCAGCCGCTACCTGCCGGCCGACACCCGCTCCGGGGTGGGCGGCGACTGGTACGACGTCATCCCGCTGTCCGGCAGCCGGGTCGGCCTGGTGGTCGGCGAGGTGCTCGGCCACGGCCTGCGGGCCGCCGCCGCGATGGGCCGGCTGCGGGCCGGCATCCGGGTGCTGGCCCGGCTGGACCTGGATCCGGACGAGCTGCTCACCCACCTGGACGACATGGTGCGCGAGGAGGACGACTCGGGCAATCCGCGCGGCGTCGGCGTGACCTGCCTGTACGCGGTGTACGACCCGGTCGACGGCCGGTGCAGCATGGCCCGGGCCGGCCACGCGCCGCCCCTCGTGGCCGACCCGGCGGGCGGCGTCCGCTACGCGGAGCTGCCGGCCGGGCGGCCGCTGGGGCTGGGCGGCCCGCCGTTCCAGAGCGCCGAGCTGAACCTGCCGGTCGGCAGCCTGATCGCCCTGTACACGGACGGCCTGGTGCAGTCCGTCGACGGCCGACGCGGGCTCGCCGAGACGCTGGCCGGGCCCCGCCGGCCGCTGGAGAGCCTGTGCGACGAGGCGCTGGCGACCCTGCTGCCCGGGCCGGTGGGCGACGACGCCGTCCTGCTGCTGGTCCGCATCCGCCGGCTCGGCGCCGGGCAGGTCGCCGACTGGGAGCTGGTGCCCGACCCGGCGGAGGTCGCCCGGGCGCGGCTCCTGGTCACCGGATGGCTGGACGAATGGGGCCTGGCGGAGCTCGTGTTCACCACCGAACTGATCGTCAGCGAGCTGGTCACCAACGCGATCCGGTACGCCACCGGGCCGGTCCGGGTCCGGCTGATCCGGGACCGCAGCCTGATCTGCGAGGTCTCCGACACCGGACACACCTCGCCGCACCTGCGCCAGGCCGCCCGGGACGACGAGGGCGGACGCGGCCTGTACATCATCGCCCAGCTCACCGAGTGCTGGGGCACCCGCTACACCGAGGACGGCAAGACCATCTGGGCCGAGCAGGCCCTGCCCGCCGAGGGCTGACGACCGCGACCGGCCCGACCGCCCCGGCTCCCCCGCCGACCGGTGTCCCCGTCCGCGAGGCGGGCGTACCCGCCGAAGGACGGCGGCCTTGCGCCGGCGCCGCACTCCAGGGCATTGGCGGTCTTCGACCGGATCCTGCCGAGTGCGTCCGGCTCCGAGGAGCGGGCCGCAGCGCGCAGGCCGGAGGTGTCGATGTGGCGCTGCCGGTCGATCCGGGAGGGGAGAGGCGCTTAACCGTGGAGCGGGGAGAACGACGCGGCCGTGGGGACCAGCGGGACAGAAGGGCAGTCCGGTGGCTGATGTCACGAACACGAGGGCGTGGCGTTCACCGCGATTCCTGCCCAGGTGGTCGCACCGGGTCACGATCGGCGGCTACGTGCTGTTCGCGATCGCGGTGGCGCTGGATTTCGCCAGCGGGCCCGGTATCGCGTTCGCCCCGATGCTCGCCGAGGAGTTCGGCGATCTCCCGTGCCCGCCACCGCCGTTGGGGTTCCGTCTGCAAGAGGGCCAGGACACGTGTCATGCTCCGGCGTGCGGGTCGGCTCACTTCCGGCCCTCCTGGGCGGCGGAGGCCGCCCAGGCGACGCCGATCACGACGGCCAGCGCCAGCAGGACCACGCCGATCACGACGGCGGTCCAGCCCCCGCTGGTGAGGCTGTCCAACTGCTGCCGGTAGGTCGAGTCGTGGGGCTCGGGCATGCCCTCGCCGTGGGCATGGGCGGCGCGGGGATGGCAGACGTCCCCGGGCGACATGGGCCGGCCGTAGCAGGTGGGCACCGCGGTGTGCAGCTTGTGGACCCCCATCAGGATCAGGCCGAAGCCCGCGGCGAAGAGTACGAGCAGGATCAGCACCTCGACGGCCCCCCGGTTCCGCTGTCCCGCACGGCCTCGGGGTCGGCGGGCGTACGCACGCTCCGACGCGCGGCACGCCCCGGGCGGTTCCGCTGTCCGGTTTCGGCCCCCGCTTGCTGACAGGGCCTCGGCCGGTGCGCCAGCATGGGCAACGTGCCCGAGACGACGAGGACTTTCCGCAGGATCGCCGATGACCACGTCGCGCAGGCCGCGGCGCTCGATCCGCCGACATCGACCAGACTCGGCCTGCACCCCGAGGACGACCGGCAGCCGGATCTGTCGCCGGAAGGCTTCGAAGCGCTCGCCGAGCTGGCCCGGAAGACACTGGCCGCGGTTGACGCCGCCGAGCGGAGCACCGGGATCCCCGAGGACGCCGCGGAACGGGACTGCGCCCGGCTGCTGCGGGAGCGGCTGACCGCGGAGCTCGCCGTGCACGAGGCCGGGGACCGGTTCCGCCAGCTGCGCAGCGTCAACTCGCCGCTGCTCCAGGTGCGGGGCGTCTTCATCATGATGCCCACCGACACGGAGGAGAACTGGGCGGCCGTCGCCGGGCGGCTGCGCAACGTGCCCGGCGCGCTGGACGGCTACCGCGCGACCTTGACCGAGGGCATCCGCCGCGGGCTGCTGTGCGCGCCCCGGCAGGTCCGGGCGGTCATCGCCCGGCTCGACGCCTGGACCGGACGGAACGGCGGCGCGAGCTGGTTCACCGGCTTCACGGCGGCCGGCCCCGCCCGGTTGCGGCCCGAGCTGGACACCGCCGCCGAGCGTGCGACCGCCGCGGTGGCGGCCTTCCGGGACTGGCTGTGCGACAGCTATCTGCCCGCCGCCGACGGCACCCCGGACGCCGTCGGCCGTGAGCGCTACCTGCGCTCCGCCCGCTTGGCCAACGGCGCCGACATCGACCCGGCCGAGGCGTACGCCTGGGCCTGGGAGGAGTTCCACCGTACGGCCGCCGAGATGCGGGCCGAGGCCGACCGCGTCCTCCCCGGCGGCGGGGTCCGGGCCACCATGGACCACCTCAACGCCGACGGCCACGCGATCGAGGGCGAGGAGAACATCCGCGCCTGGCTCCAGCAGATCATGGACGAGGCGATCGAGGCCCTCGACGGCACCCACTTCGACATCACCGGCCCGATGCGCCGGGTGGAGACCAGGATCGCCCCGCCGGGAAGCTCGGGCGCGCCCTACTACAACGGCCCCAGCCTCGACTTCAGCCGCCCCGGCCGCACCTACCTGCCGGCCCTGGGCCGACGCTCCTTCCCGACCTGGCAGCTCGTCAGCACCTGGTACCACGAGGGCGTCCCCGGGCACCACCTGCAGACGGCCCGCTGGACCGCCTCCGCCGACCGTCTGAGCAGCTACCAGATCGCCCTCGGCGCGGTGAGCGCGAACAAGGAGGGCTGGGCGCTGTACGCCGAGCGGCTGATGGACGAGCTGGGCTTCCTGGCCGATCCCGCCCGGCGCCTGGGGTACCTGGACAAGCAGATGCTCCGGATCGTCCAGGTGATCGTCGACATCGGCATGCACCTGGAACTGGCCATCCCCGCCGACTCGGGCTTCTGCCCCGGCGAGCGCTGGACCCCGGCCCTCGCCACCCAGTTCATGGCCGCCTACCACGGCAGCGACGTTCCGCGCAGCAGCAGCGAGATCGACCGCTACTTGGGCTGGCCGGGCCAGGCCATCGGCTACAAGCTCGGCGAGCGGGTCTGGCTGGAGGGCCGCGAGGCGGCCCGGCGCCGGCAAGGGTCCGACTTCGACCTGCGGGCCTGGCACACCGATGTGCTCGCCCAGGGCTCGCTCGGCCTGGACGACCTGGCCGCCAGGCTCGCGGCAGACGCCCCTCCCGTGGGCCCGGCGTGATCTGCTGGACCAGCCCGGGCGGGTGACTCACGCCTGCCAGTGCGGCTTGCCGCTGACCATCCGGCAGTAGATCACCCGCCCGTTGGCGTCGTGGGTGCTCCTGCCCAGGTCGTCGTTGCGGCAGAACTGCCCGGCCGCGTAGCAGTTGCCCGCGCTGGAGCGGATCTCGCACCCCGAACCGCCGGCCGCCGCCTGGGTGTGCTGCGGTTCCGGTTCGGCCGGCGGCTGCGGCGTGGTCACCTTGGGCTGCGGCTTGGCGCCGGACGTCTGCGGGTGGGCGGAAGGCGGGGCGGACGGCTGCGCGGCGACCGTCGGCGCGGTGGCACTCGGCGCGTTCGCGCCGGTCGAAGCGGCGGCGGTCGCGGCCGTGGCGGCCGGCGCCGAGGACGCCTTGCCGTCCGCCGCCGAGGGGTCGCAACCCGTCAGCGCCAGACCGACGGTGAGGACGAGTCCGGCGAATCCGGCCAGGCCGGCGGCCCGGCGGCGCCCGGGTATCCGTGAAGGCATCAGGGGAGAACCCTCCGTTCCGTATGGGTGAGGCGTGCGATTCAAGCAGAGTCCGCACACGCCGCGACCACGGTTTCCGCACTCGTTGGCAGATCGAGATCTTCCGACCACCGAACGCGACGACAGCAGGGGCCCGAGAAGGGGGTATAGCGCCGGAGTGCAGGGTCTTGTGACATGTTCCGGCCAGCACGAGTGGATCGCTACGGTTCCGGCAGCCCCCACGCCGAACGAGGAGATCCCCCATGCTCCGAATCCGTGCGCTCGCCGTCGCCGCCGCCTTCGCGACCGTCGCGCTCACCGCAGCACCCGCCGTCGGCGCACCCGCTGACGACCCGTCGATAGCCGCCGCCCTGGCCGCACCCGCACCCACCCGCACGGCCGCCGTACCGCCCGCCCTGCTGCACGCGCTGCAGCGCGACCTCGGGCTCGCCCCGCAGGCCGCCGCCGACCGGATCGCCCGGGAGGGCCGGGCCGCCGCGGTGCAGAGCGCCCTCACCCGGGCGCTCGGCGACCGCTGGGCCGGCGCCTGGATCGACGGACCCCGGGCCGAGCTCGTGGTCGCCACCACCGACGCCTCCGCCGCCCGGACCATCACCGCCCACGGCGGCCGCGCGACCGTCGTCCGGCACGCCCTGAAGGCCCTGGACCAGGCCAAGGACGCGCTCGACCGGGCATCCCGGGCCGCCGCCCCCGAGGCCACCCCGCTCTGGTACGTCGACGTCCGGGCCAACACCGTCGTGGTGCAGTCCGCCGACGACGCCCGCACCGAGGCCTTCCTGGACCGGTCCGGGGCGGACCGCTCGCTGGTCCGGGTCGAGCGGGCCACCGCCGCACCCCGGCCGCTCGCCGACCTGCGCGGCGGGGACGCGTACTACATCGACGACGCCGCCCGCTGTTCGATCGGCTTCCCGGTCACCCAGGGCGGCCAGCCGGGCTTCGTCAGCGCCGGCCACTGCGGCCAGCCCGGCTCCAACGCGACGGCCTCCGACGGCAGTTCGATCGGCACCTTCCAGGGCTCGACCTTCCCGGGCAACGACTGGTCCTGGGTGGCGGCCGGCGCCGACTGGACCGCCCAGCCGCAGGTGAACGACTACGCGGGCGGCGCGGTGACGGTGGCCGGCTCCACCGAGCAGCCGGTCGGCGGCTCGATCTGCCGCTCCGGCTCCACCACCGGCTGGCACTGCGGCACCGTCGAGGAGCAGAACGCCACCGTCAACTACCAGGAGGGCAGCGTCTACGGCGTCACCCGCACCGACGTGTGCGCCGAACCGGGGGACTCCGGCGGCTCGTTCATCTCCGGCAACCAGGCCCAGGGCGTGACCTCGGGCGGTTCCGGCGACTGCACCTCGGGCGGCGAGACCTACTTCCAGCCGGTCAACCCGATCCTCAGCACCTACGGCCTGACCCTGGCCACCGGCTGACGCCACACCCGCGAAACCCGGATCACAGCCCCGCCGTCCGGCGCTCGAACACCTCGGGGCGGGCGGTCTCCAGCGCCGTGGAGACCGCGCCGAGGAGCACCGCCTCCTCCCCCAGCAGGCTCGGTGCGAGCGTCGGACGCATCGGGGCGAAGCGGCGCAGGGCCTGCTCCAGCGGTTCCAGGAGCAGGTCCGCGCTGCTGCCGATGCCCCCGCCGAGCACCAACAGGTCCGGGTCGAGCACGGCGGACAGCACGGCGACGGCGTAGGCGAGCCGCTCCGCCTCCCACCGGACCGCCCGCAGCGCCGCGTCGTCCCCGGCCCGGGCCCGCTCGAAGACCCGCTTGGCGGTCAGCCGCCGACCGCCCGCCCCCTCCAGCCCGAACCCCCGGGCGGCCCGCACCACCGCGTCCGCCGCGGCCTCCTGCTCCAGCGTCGTCGCGACCGGCTCGCCCGGGTGGGCGGGCAGCGGCACCAGGCCGATCTCGCCCAGCGCGCCGTGCGCGCCGACCAGCAACTCGCCGTCCTTGACCACGCCCAGCCCGAGCCCGGTACCGACCAGCAGGTAGGCGAACATCCGGCTGCCCCGCCCGGCGCCGAGGGTGTACTCGCCGAGCGCGGCGAGGTTGGCGTCGTTGGCCACCGTGACGGCCGTGCCCAGCCCCTCGCCGATCCGGTCGAACAGCCCCGGCCGGCCCCAGCCGGGCAGGCTGGTGGCGTAGCGGACGCCGCGCCGCTCCTCGTCCCACACCCCGGGCGTGCCGATCACCGCGTGCACGATGTCCGCGGCGGCCAGGCCGGCCTCGGCGGTCGCCTCGTGCGCGGCGGCGACCACGGCGTCCGCGACGGCGTCCGCGGTCCGCCCCCGGTTGGCCACGTCCCGCCGGGCGACGACGGTACCGGCGAGGTCCGCCACGGCGACCCGCAGCCGGGCCCGGCCGACGTCCACGCCGAGTACGTGGCCGGCGCTCGGGTCGACCTCGTACAACACCGCGGTGCGACCCCGCTCGGGGGCCACCCGCCCGGCCTCGCGGACCAGCCCGGCCTGCTCCAGGTCGGCCAGCGCGGCGGACACGGTGGGCTTGGACAGGCCGGTGTCCCGGGCCAGTTGGGCGCGCGAGGAGCCGCCGCCGGTGCGCAGCAGCTCCAGCAGCAGCCACTCGTTGTTGCTGCGCAGCCGCTGCCGGTTCCACGGCACGGCGGCGGCCCCGGCCGCCGGGCGGCTGGTCGGCTGGTGGGCGCTCATCGGTCCCTCCGGTCTGGGCTGCTGACGGTCCGTCACGGGCGTCCACCGCGGACACTCCGGTGCCGACGGGCGGCGCCCCGGCACCGCCCGCGGCGTCCGGTGTCGGCCGCCGCCGCCCAAGTATGACCGGTGATCACCCGGCACCGACCCCGCGAACCCGACGCCGACCTTCCGAACCCGACGCCGACCTTCGCGAACCCGGCACCGACCGCGCGAACCCGTCCCCGCCCCTACGCGGCGGCTGTCAGGCGCCCGCGGCCCCGACCCAGCCGCCCGTCATCCCCAGCACCGCCGATCCGTCCTGGTCGGCCAGCTTGACCCCGGTGAAGGCCCGGGCCGTCTCCGAGGTCTGCATCCGCAGCGGCGGCCGCTCGACCGTCAGCGCCGCGACGATCGGCGCGGCCGCCTCCTCGGGGGTCTGGGCGCTGTCGAAGGCCTGCCTCGCCCGGTCGACGTACGCCTGCAGCGCCGGGCCGTACGGGCCCGCGGCAGTGATGAGCGCGGGCACGTCCAAGCGCTGGTTGTCGACGAATTCGCTGGCCACCGCGCCCGGTTCGACCACGGTCACGGCCACCCCGACGGTGGCCGCGACCGGCGCCAGCGACTCCATGAAGCCCTCGACGGCGAACTTGGCCGCGCAGTACGCCTCGTTGAAGGGCTGTCCGACCACCCCGCCGACGCTGGTCACGGTGACCACCCGGCCGCCGCTGGCGCGCAGGTGCGGCAGCGCGGCCCGGGTCACCTCGACCACGCCGAAGTAGTTGACCTCCATAGCGGCGCGCACCGGCACCATCCCGTCCTGCTCGATCGTGCCGAGGAAGCCCGCGCCCGCGTTGTTGACGACGGCGTCCAGCCGGCCGTACCGGTCGAGGACGATGTCCAGGCAGTCCGCGACGGAGGCCGGGTCGGTGACGTCCAGCCGCTCGACCTCGATCCGTTCGGCGACACCCGCCTTCTCCGCCGCGCGGAGCAGGTTCCCGGCCCGTCCGGTGTCGCGCATGGTGGCGACCACGCGGCAGTCGGCGCGGGCTGCGGCCACGGCGGCGGCGAGGCCGATCCCGGAGGAGGTGCCGGTGATCAGAACGATGCGATGGGTTGCCATGCGGACTCTCCTCCCGGCCCCGGGCCGGACCCGGAAGCCGATTACTGCGTGCGTGTGCACACACTCTACAAGTGCGTGTGCGCGCACGCAACCAACCGTGCGGGTGCAACAGGCCGGTCAAGCTTTCACCCGGTTGTGGGCGTGCCGCGCCCCGGCGCGTGATCATGGACCCATGCGCAACCGGCACGGCAACCGAGCAGAGGGCACCCCGCCCCCCGACGCCCGCTCCCCGGCGGCGGCCGCGGCGGCCCTCGCCGCGAGCCTCGATCCGATCACCGACAGTGACCAGGTCGGCGGTGATCCCGATCTGCTCCGCGACGTGCTCGCCGCCGCCCCGGTCGGCGTCGCCCTGCTCGACGAACACCTGCGCTGGCGCTACCTCAACTCCGCCTTCACCGCCGTCACCGGACTGCGTCGCGCCGACCTGCTCGGCCGCACCGCCGAGACCACCGCCTTCGCCGGCGCCCTCGACCCCCTGCGCCGCGCCCTCACCGACGGCCACGACCACGAACACCTCACCGGTGGGCCCGAAGGCCCCGACTCCCCCGTCCCACCCGGCCTGCGGGTGCGCTACCGGCCGCTGCGGCACGCCGGGCGGACCACCGGCGTGATCGTCGTCGTCCTGGACACCCCGGACCCGGCCCGCGAGCAGCTGCGCGAACTCGAACGCACCCGCGCCCGGCTCGCCCTGCTGGACGCCGCCGCCGAACGGATCGGCACCACCCTCGACACCGCCACCACCTGCGCCGAGCTGGCCGCCTTCGCCGTACCCGGCCTCGCCGACCTCGCCACCGTCGACGTGCTCCCGCCCGGAGCCGAACCCACCCGCCCGGGCCGGGCCGGCACCCACCGGTTGCACCGCGCCGCCGTACGGGCCGTGCCCGAGTTGGAGCCCGCGCTCGCCGAGCTGGCCCGCCCCGGCGAGTCGGTCCGCCACCGCGAGGGCTCGGCCGCCGCCCGCAGCCTGGCGACCGGCGTCGCCGTGCTCAGCGGACCCGGCCCGGCGGACGCCTGCCCGGCGGACGCCACCTCCCTACTCGCCCTGCCGCTCACCGCCCGGGGCCGGCTGATCGGGCTGCTCACCCTGGGCCGCGCCGCCGGCAGCCCGGCCTTCTCCCCCGAGGAGGCCGACCTGCTCGGCGACCTCGCCGCCCGCGCCGCCACCGGCATCGACAACGCCCACCGCTACACCCGCTCCCAGGGCATCGCGCTGGAACTCCAGCGGGCCCTGCTCAGCGAGCCCGGCCACCCGCACCAGAACCTCGCCCTCGCCTCCCGCTACCTGCCCTCCGGCAGCAGCTCGGTGGTCGGCGGCGACTGGTACGAGACGGTCCGGCTGCCCTTCGGCCGCACCCTGCTGGCGATGGGCGACGTCATGGGGCACGGCGTCGAGGCCGCCGTCGACATGAGCCACTACCGCTCGGCACTGCGCTACATCGCCGGCATGGACCTGCCCCCGCACCGCATACTGCGCCAGCTCGACGCCGTCATCTCCGCCGACGACAGCGCCCGCCCCGCGACCTGTCTGCTGGCCCTCGCCGACCCCGGCCGTGCCCGCTGGACCCTCTCCAGCGCCGGCCACCTGCCGCCCGCCCTGATCGCCCCGGACCGCCCCACCGAACTGCTGCACGTCCCCACCGGCCCCCCACTGGGCACCGGCCTCGGCGGCTACGAGCAGACCACCCACCCGCTAGACCCCGGGCAGACGCTGCTCCTGTACACCGACGGCCTGGTCGAACGCCGCCACGAGGACATCGACAGCTCCCTGGAGCGCCTCGCCGCCCTGCGCCTCCCCGCCACCGGCGACCTCGACGACCTCCTCGACGCCGTCCTCCACTCCCTCGCCCCACCCCCGGCCCCCGCCGCCGAGGACGACATCGCCCTCCTCGCCGCCCGGCCCAGAACCCGCTGACGGCCACGCCGGCTTCGACGGCCGACCGGCGGGCCTGCTCCGCGTGCTCGAAGCCGGGGCGCCGGGGTGCGGGTTGGAGATCGTCTCCAGGTGCGGCAGCCCCGAACGTGCCGCCGTACAGGCTCCGTTGGGCGATCAGGTGCTCGCCGGGGCGCCGCGGCCGGGCCGGACCGCACCGATCGCTCCCAAGTGGCCCGCCCCGGGGGCCGTTTCGGCACCCCGGGGCGGGCTCAGCGGCGAACCGGGCTGTTCACCGGCGTCCCGGGCCGTTCACCGGCGGCGGAAGAGCCGCCGCACGAAGTGGACGATGCCCCAGATCAGCAGGACGATGACCAGGATGATCAGGATGACCACGACCAGCAGGAACTTGCCGAGCTTGGCGAAGAAGCCGGACTTCTTCTTCTCCTGCTTGGCGGCGACGTGGGTGACCTGAGTCACCTGCGCCACCTGCGCGATCTGCGTGATGTGCGCCACATTCACGGACGCCGCCCCCGGCGCAACGGCCGTACTCCCCACGGCGTTCCGGGGCGCGGCCACCGCCGTCGCGCCCGACGCCGCGGCGCTGAGGCCGACGGCGGCCAGCAGTGCCACCAGGGCGCCGGCTATCGAACGTGCGATCCGGTGAGTCATCGTGCTCCTCGTACGGGTACGGAGCGGCGGAGACGAGATCCGGTTGACCTTCTCTCATGGTCTGACCAGTGCTTTTCTCATCTACGCTTAGTATGCTCCTCTGAAAGTTCTACAGCGGTGTAAAAGTTTAGCGACGGGCCGGCCCGGATCCACTCCGACCCAGGACCACGCAAGCCACCGCTCCAACGGGGGTTCCGTGGCAACTGTGGAGGATGACGCCGTGTCGGGTCGCAGGGGTTCCACCGAGACCGAGAATTCGCCGCGCCGGGTCGGCGGACGCAGAGCCGCCGGCCGCACAGCCAACCCGGGCAAGGGCGGGACGGACAAGGACATATCCGACACCCGCCCCACCAGCCGGGCCAAGCCGAAGCCCAAACGCAGCACCAAGCAGAAGGTGCTCTGGGTGACCGCCGGCTGCACCGCCCTCCTGGTGCTCGCCGGCGGCGCCGTCTACTACCGCCTGAACAGCAACATCAGCACCTTCGACGGCGACGCCCTCAGCAAGGACCGTCCGGCGGCGGCCCCGCCGGACGCCCAGGGCCGCACCCCGGTGAACGTCCTGATGATCGGCTCGGACAGCCGCGGCAACGGCAACAGCGACCTGGGCGGCGGCGGGGACGACGGCGCCCGCTCGGACACCGCGATCCTGTTGCACGTCTACGCCGACCACAAGCACGCCGTCGGCATCTCGATCCCCCGCGACTCCCTGGTCAACATCCCGCCGTGCAAGCTCCCCAACGGCAAGTGGACCAAGGAGCAGACCAATGTGATGTTCAACAGCGCCTTCTCGGTGGGCAACACCGAACAGGGCAACCCGGCCTGCACCCAGAACGCCGTCGAGAAGCTCACCAACCTGCGCGTCGACCACACCATCGTGGTGGACTTCAGCGGCTTCGCCGCGATGACCTCGGCGGTCGGCGGCGTCGAGGTCTGCCTGCCGAACGACATCCACGAGGGGGACCTCAACCCCAACCTCGGCCACAAGGGCAAGCTGATCTTCGCCAAGGGCAAGCAGAAGGTCTCGGGCCAGGCCGCGCTGGACTACGTCCGGGTCCGGCACGGCATCGGCGACGGCTCCGACATCGGCCGCACCAAGCGCCAGCAGGCCTTCCTCTCCTCCCTCATCAAGGAGGTCAAGTCGAAGGGCATGGACCCGACCACCCTGCTGCCGCTCGCCGACGCGGCGACCAAGTCGCTGACCGTCGACCCCGACCTCGGCTCGGCCGCCAAGCTGATCTCCTTCGCCATGTCGATCAAGGACGTCGACCTCCACAACATCAAGTTCCTCACCGCGCCGTGGCGTTACGAGGGCCCCCGGGTCGCCCTGGTGCACCCCGACGTGGACCAGCTCTGGGCCGCGCTCAAGGCCGACCGCACCATCGACGGCCAGGACGCCAGCGCCCAGAGCCCGGCCGCCACCGACTCCGCCGCCCCCAGCGCCCCTCCCACCGCCGAGGCCACCCCCACCCCCACCGCGGACGCCAAGAACGCCGAGATCAAGGTCGCCGTGCTCAACAGCACCGGCGAGAGCGGCCTCGGCGGCAAGGCGGCCGAGGCCGTCAAGGGCGCCGGCTACACCGTCACCACCGTCGGCAACGCGGCCGGAAAGCCGCGCAGCACCACCGTGGTCGAGTACGGCACCGGCGAGCGCAGCGCCGCCGAGTCGGTCGCCAAGCTCTTCCCCGGCGCGACCGTCCAGCCCGGCGGCCGCGGCCTGAACGTGGTGCTCGGCCACGACTTCGCCGCCGCCAACCCGGCCTCGGCCGCCACCCCGGCACCCGGCGCCCCCAACGCCCCGGCCCCGCTGCCGACCAGCGTCAGCGGCACCGCCCGCTCGGCGGACGACGACCCGTGCGCCAACGTGTCGTACGGCTGAGCCGCCTCGGGCCGGCAAACGAACGACAGGGCGCCCGCTGACCGTGAGGTCCGCAGGCGCCCTCGCCGTGTCGACTACCGGCCGCTCAGCGTCTCGTCCCGCAGGACGGGCAGAACGCGGCCCCCTCGGGCACGTCCTGGTGGCACTGCGCGCACTGGGCGGACCGGGCCAGCTTGAACCCGCAGCCCGGGCAGAACGGGGTACCGTGGGTCTCCGCCTGGCACTGCGGGCAGACCAGTTGGCGCGGTGTGTGGACGTCGAACTCCGCGCCGGACTGCCGGCCGACCTGGTACGCCCGGTCGGTCACCATGTCGTTGCGGCCGCGGTGCTGCGCCGCCGCCGCCTCGACCGCGGTGTCCGGCGCGCAGGTGAAGCACAGGCCCCGCTCCGGGCTGAAGCACCGGCCGCAGACGTAACGGGTGCACTGGGCGCAACGGTTGAAGTGCGACCGGGCGTTGGTTATCGCACGCTGGAAGGCGGCGTCGCGCGAGGTGCCCCAGGTCTGGCCGGCCAGGCCGTCCGCGGCGTTGCTGATGGTGTTGGCGTTGCCGCCGATGAGGTTCCAGGCCGCGCTGACGCCCTTGCCCAGCCAGCCGGCCACCTGGCCGGTGGTGAACCGCTCGAAGGGCGAGCGCCAGGTGTCGGAGCAGCGGTAGCAGGAGAACTCGAACTGGAAGCCCGCGCCGGTTCCGTACTGCTCGCACAGGTCGCGGTAGTTGTCACTGAAGTAGATCTCGGAACTCACGTCGTCCCCGGTTGCTGGAAGTGGCCTGATCGGCGTTTTCCCCAGGGACGGCAGGGCCCTGTGAACGGTTCCGCCGAGAACTCCTGACACGCTCTTCACAGCCCGGCGACCGGCAGCAGCCGTACCCGCTCGGGGTCGAACGGCTGCCAGCCCGCGGGCCGACCGCCGCGACCGATCCGCAGTCGGCACCAGCGCCGCCCGGCCGGGTCCTGCCACCAGCCGCTGATCCGGCCGAGCGCCCAGGAACCGTCACCCAGGTCCACCTCGACCGGCTGGTACACCCACCGGACCTCGGGATCGGCGGGCTCCACGGACTCTACGGGCTGCACGGGTCCCAAGGTCTTCACGGGCTCCACGGCCGGCACCGGCCTGCTCGGAAGCTCCACCACGGCACCGCCTCCCGACCCGCCCCGACCTGGGAGACCCGGCCCGACCCGACGCGACCTGGGAGACCCGGCCTGCACGACCGCCACGGCCGGAACCGCGGCTCATCGCCGGAACTCTACAGCCGCGTAGAGCGCGGCGGGTGGAGTTCCGGCGAAGCCGTCAACTCGCCTTCACTTGCGCCGCGAACGCCGGCGCCGCCACAGCGCGACCGGGACCACGCCCGCCAGGGCGAGCGCGGCCGGAGCCGGGGGCGCCTCCTGCGGCAGGGCGCCGGCGGCCCGCGAGGGCACCTTGTCGAAGGTGTCCGGCACGGGCAGGGTGGACCAGTTCGAGATCGGCCACGCCACCACGAAGGCCCGGCCGACCACGTCGTCCACCGGCACGTAGCCGTCCCCGGTGTCGTTGTGGTGCGGGCGGGAGTCCCGCGAGTTGTTGCGGTGGTCGCCCATCACCCAGAGCTTGCCCTTGGGCACGGTGACGGTGCCGACCGGGTCGTTGTCGCAGGGCGTCGCCCCGGGGAACAGGTACGGCTCGTCCAGCGCGACGCCGTTGACCTTCACCGGGCTGCCCGAGTTGCACTCGACGGTGTCCCCGCCGACCGCGATGACCCGCTTGATCAGGTCCTTCTCGTCCGCCGAGGGCATCAGGCCGACGGTGCTCAGCACCTTCTGCAGGGAGCCCGTGAACCCGTCCTGCTTCGGCGCCGCGCCCTCCAGCCAGCCGCCCGGATCGTGGAAGACCACCACCTCGCCGCGTTCCGGTTCGGCGCCGAACCAGGGGGTGAGCTTGTCGACCAGCACCCGGTCGCCGATCTGCAGGGTGTTCTCCATCGAACCGGACGGGATCGAGAAGGCCTGCACGAAGAAGGTCTTGATGCCGAGCGAGAGCAGCAGGGCGATCACCAGCAGGATCGGCAGCTCCTGCCAGAACGGGCGCTTCTTGCGCGCCCGCTTGGCACCGCCCTCGGGGGCCTCCTCCTGCCCGGTCGCCGGCTCGTCCTCCCCCGTCCCCGTCCCGTCCGGTCCGGCCGCCGGCCTCTCCTCGGTTCCGCCGCTCTCGCCGGACTCCGTGCTCTGCTGCACACTCATGTGTTCGGCCCCTCCCGATGGCCTGGCGGGGAGCCCGAAGCGGATACCCCCTGACAGGGAACGAACCTACCGAACTGAGGTTCCCGGGCGCGCCCTGACATGGATGCGCTCGCCCTGCGGGCCGAACAGGCTGAGGAACTCCACCGGCTGCGAACCGGCGTTGCCGAAGGCGTGCGGGGTCCGGGTGTCGAACTCGGCGGCCTCACCGGCCGTCAGCTCCAGGTCGTGCGGGCCGAGCACCAGCCGCAGCCTCCCGGACAGCACGTACAGCCACTCGTGGCCTTCGTGGACCTTCAGCTCCAGCTCGGGACCGGTGTTCCGGCCGGGCGGCACGATGTGCTTGTACGCGTGCAGACCGCCGAGGTGGCGGGTGAGCGGGACGATGGTCTGGCCGTTCCTGGTCACCGGGCGCGGGTGGATCCGCGGGTCGCCGGTGGCCGGGGCCCCGACCAGTTCGTCCAGCGGCACCCGGTACTCCCGGGCCAGCGGCAGCAGCAGTTCCAGGGTCGGCTTGCGCTGTCCGGACTCCAGCCGGGACAGCGTGCTGAGCGAAATGCCGGTCGCGGCGGCCAGTTTGGCGAGCGTGGTGCCGCGCTCCCGGCGCAGGGCCCGCAGCCGGGGGCCCACCGTGGTGAGGACGTTCTCGAAGTCTTCGTCGGCCATGCCTGCTATTCGCCGGGACGGCAAGGGTGTTTGTCAATCCGGCACACCGGTGACGGTCCGCCCGGAACCGGCGGAACACGCGGCGGGGGCCCGGGGCGAAACCCCCCACGCCCCCCGGCCCCCCCCCCCCG